>NZ_JAGGQY010000019.1:0-17942 GCF_018613105.1 Bacillus sp. ISL-77 | reverse complement strand
TGAAGTTTTTCAGTGGCCTCCAAAACCAGGGTCTAGTTTTATTGCTTTTTGTAGATGTGTTTTAGCTTCAGGAAGCATCTCCTTCTTAATTTCTACGAAGGATAGAAGAAAGTAGGTTTTCTCTGATAGATTGACGGCATTTTCTTCAGATTCCTTTAAAACGTTGTAGGCCTTATCGTAGTTGTTTTGCTTTATATATTCCTGGGCCATCAACAAATTAGAATTTTCATCATGTGATTTTCCTAAAGAGCTAAAACCATAAGATAAAGAACCATATAGCAGTGCAACAGACGCAATAAAAAACAACATTTGCAGCCATAGTTTGTTCCTCTTTGGAAAGTGGACAGTGCCTGCTGCTATGAATCCCCCTGCCAACCCGCCTAGATGACCTGTATTATCAATTCCCGATGCAGAGAACCCAACCACAAGGTTGATTCCAAGAACGACAAGCAAATTCAATCCCATTGTTCGGAAAAATAACTTCGGATAAATAACTCCAAAATAAAGTAATGCACCAAAACAGCCAAAAATAGCACCGCTTGCCCCTGCTGATAAGTTAGCACTGAAGATGAAACTGGCAATAAAACCTGTAACTCCAGCAAACAAGTAAATCCAAAGAAAACGAAGATTGCCAAAAATTCTTTCCACTTCAGTTCCGAGAAAGTACAATGCAAGGGTGTTCATTGCCAGATGGATAAAACCAATATGAAGAAAAACGGGTGTAATAAATCTCCACCATTCTCCTTCAACGATTAATTGGTTGACCTTGGCCCCGTATTTAATCAAGGTAGAAGTATTTGTGCTTCCACCATGAAGCTGAAGCCAGAAAAAAACAGCAACCTGAATGGCAATGAAAACATACGTAAATATTGGTTTGCCATTCAACAGAATAGCTCTCTCCGTCTTAACTTTCTTAATCGCATAATCCAATGCCGCTTTCTTAACGTACTCAACATCCTCTTCTAAGTAATCATCATTGATTGAAAAATGAAGTTCAGCCCCAAGCCTCTCTGAAATACGATGAAAACCTGCTTCGTATACCCCTTGTGCAAAAAGAATCGAGCTTACCATCGTTTTATTTCCTTCAGAATGGACAAAAGGTTTCGCGAGACGAAATTCATATTCATCAACTGGAGGGAATTGACTAACATAAATATTGACCACATTTAACTCATGTCGACCAATTTGCTTGCGGACTCTCTCTCCATTTGCAGCAGTAAACTCAATATCACGCTGCATAGCATTACTCCAATCCAAATTATGGAGCAGCAGACGAATGATCGGTGCTTTTTTATTTTCTATTTTTTCTAGCCATAATTCTTTTTGATTTTCAAATAATTGAATAATACGGTAACCATGATCTGAAATAAATGAATACGCTAATTCCCAAAATATGTAACGTTCTCTATTATTCATTTCCCCCCTGCTTCCTATGTAAAAATAAACGGCCATATCAAGCTACGATAATTCTTTTTCTTATATCTTTCATTATAAACGATTCTCGAGTAACAATAATCAATCAAGCTTTTTATTTTTATTGAGATACGTCTTCTCCATAAAAAAAAACCATCTGTGGTTTTCACCATTCAGATGGTCTTCCAAAAACCGATTGCATCATTTTTTGTTTTACACCTGGGAAGCTCATAACTGAGCCTACTGCAAGCCTGCGCATCCAACTAGACCCTAGTAGCACATTGATAAGACGGTATCTGTATCTGAAACCAAAATAACCAATAGAACCAATCATCAATATGGATGTTAACATACGAGACATTCTCATCCCTCCTACTAGTATTTTGCGATTATGACAATCATTTTATCCATAAAAAAAGGACTGAATTCACAGTATAAGAATTCAATCCTTTTGATTAATAGTTCTTAAAGACCGGTTCCATCGTTTGCTTTAATACATTCACAGAATTAACGAATTTCCCCTGCTCTTCGTCATTCAATTTAAGCTCCACAACTTGCCTAACTCCATATCGATTAACTACAGCTGGTACACCTATATAGATATCATTCTGTCCATATTCCCCATCTAGATAGGCAGAAACAGTTAACACAGAATTTTCATTTTGAAGAATCGCTTTTGTCAATCTTACTAGACCCATAGCAATTCCATAATACGTTGCACCTTTTCTCTCAATGATATGGTAGGCAGCATCACGAACATTTAAAAAGATTTGATCAAGGTCCGTTTGATTAAACCCTGTTTTGTTTTTTGACCACTCACTAATAGAAGTACCAGCAATATCCGCATGACTCCATACGGGGAGCTCTGTATCACCATGCTCTCCAATAATATAGGCATGAACATTACGCGTATCTACATCAAAATAATCGCCAAGCAAAAAGCGGAAACGTGCTGTATCTAAAATTGTACCAGAACCAATTACCCGCTCTTTTGGCAGCCCTGAAAACTTCCAAACGGCATACGTTAATATATCGACCGGATTTGTAGCAACGAGGAAAATACCATCAAACCCACTTGCCATAATTTCCTCGACAATTCCTTTAAAGATCCTTGTATTTTTTTCAACTAAGTCAAGTCGTGTTTCCCCTGGCTTTTGGTTTGCACCAGCTGTGATAACAATTAGGTCTGCTTCACCACAATCCTGATAACTTCCGTACCATATTTTCGTCCGGGATGGAGAAAATGGAAGGCCGTGATTCAAATCCATTGCGTCTCCTTCTGCCTTTTCCTTATTTAAATCAATCAAGACAAGCTCCTCTGTTATCCCTTGATTTAATAGGGCAAAAGCATAGCTTGAACCCACAAATCCCGTTCCAATGAGAGCCACTCTATTCACGCGATTAAACATGACCAGTCCTCCATGTAAAAGCATTTTGCTATATCAATATCATTCATCCCCAAAAAAATTAGTTATTCAAATAAATGACTCCTATCACTGACATAGCAGCAACAAAACCTGAAAGGAAATTCACCATATCATTATCTACAAAGATAGACCCTTTTATTCTATTTGTCGGCAAATCACAATGCCTCTTTTTTTCAGTCTCTATCCCGCATTTCGCACAAACATATACCTGTTGGTAAAAGGCACCAATCAACGTATCAATAACATTTCCGAAAAAACCAAAAAGGAAAACAAGAGCTGTTAAGAAATAACTTAAATCAAAAAGCCAAAATCCTATGATTGAAATTAAGAAAGAACCTGCAAGGGAAGCGAAGCTTCCCAATAAACTGATTGCTCCCGATGTCCCCTTTTCAACCCGTTTAAAGGAACGTATGTATAATGGTTCTTTTTTGCTTAAACTACCGATTTCCGAGGCCCAGGTATCAGAATTTGCACTAGCCAGACATACTATAAAGCCAACTAACCAGATCATATCATTGTTGAAATACTGAATGATACTGAAAAGCCCGGCCGCTCCTCCATTCGCAGCGACCTGACGCCAATCTCTTGTAGCCCCTTTTGCAAGCTTTTCTTCTATTATGCTCTTATCACTACTTTTATATTTTGACCAAAAACTTGAAGAGGCAAAAAATACCCCAAGCAGGAAAAGACCATTTTCACCGAAGCCTAAATACACTGCAAGTCCAACTAAAATGGCAGCAAAGGCCCCTGATCTAGTCAAGGATTTGGATTTATAACCTGCCGCACCTGTCAATAGAATTCCAACGAAAATCAAAATCTCTATGATCATTTTATTTTGATAACTCCATGGTTTGTAATAATTTGGGAGACCGGTACATCATGCTCCTCAACAAGAAACTGTGGGACCAATTGATCGGTAAAGGCAAGTGAAATCGTCATACCGTGGTAATTTTGTAAATAACGATCATAATAGCCTCCACCAAAACCCAAACGGTACCCTTCTTTTGTATAGGCTAAACCTGGAACAATCATTAGGTCAATCCTATCTGCGTCAACTTCCTTAGTTACTTCCTCAATCGGCTCAAATAGACCATAAAATACTGATTCCAGCTGAGAAAATTCATTTAAAGTTCTAAAGGATAGCCGTCTTTCATTTGGATCACATTTTGGCACAACAACTTGTTTTCCTGATTCCCAGGCTTTGCGAATCAATTGATATGTATCCACTTCTGGTTGTTTTGAAACCGTTAATCCAATAACTTTTGCTTGTTTCCATGCTTCATCCTCATAAAGTGTACAAGCAATTTTATACGAATAATCTTCGTATTGAGGTTTTGTAAGCTTTGAAAGTGTCTCTCTCATTTGCTTACGAATAGAGTTTTTATTATTCATTTTAGTAAGCTCCTAACTTTTAGACAACAAAAAAAACAGCAGGAAGCCCCTACTGTTTATTTTGTTTCGCGATGTGCTGTTGAACGTTTTTCTCTTGGGCAATATTTCTTAAGCTCAAGACGATCTGGATTATTACGTTTATTTTTTGTTGAAATATAGTTACGATCTCCACACTCAGTGCAAGCCAATGTAATATTCACACGCATGTTTATTTCCCTCCAAACAATTAAGCATTTCTTTCATACGACTTTTCCATAATATCATTTTTTAAAAGGAAATGCTAGTATGTTTTTTTGTTAATAAACTTTCATTCATTTCAGTGAATTTTCTTTAAAAGTGCTTCCTCCATTGAAATCAATTCACTTTTTTTGGAACCTGTCATGGTCCATGTGTTCATTTTAGCAATTCCATGCGACTCTATCGTCATTTTCATTGCAAAAATACTGGCCGCTGGACCTTTCGCCATGGGAAGATAATTCAAGTTCCCCTTTTGAAGTGAACTCCAAATTTGATTTGTAAAAACCTTCCACTGCGGCATGGCCGTATATTCTTTCATACCCACTCCATTGATGTCTCCATTAACTAAATAAATATTCTTATTGGCGAGGTGAAAAATCCTATAATCTGTTGGAGATACAAAAGCTAGGTTGTCTTGAATAACATTGGGAAAATAATGCAAAGCCAAGATCTTAATCTCTTTCGTTTGCTCGCTGTGATTAATGACATACACACTTGAAAAACGAACTTTGGAGTGGGGTTGCTCCTGTTTCACTTTAATAATTATTCCTTCCTCTTGAAAGACCTTTTTTGTACAATCATGGAGCCAAACATACTTTCCGTTTACCCATAAACCAGGAATAAATTGCAGCGTATCCGGCGGCAGTTGGTGGACAGGAGTCTGTTTATATTTTTGTTGTTCAGTTAGAGTCATCGTTTTACACCTTTTTATAAATTATTTGGTGTTTCTTTTTGTGCATCAGTATGAACGCGTTTGTTCAATACAGTATCTTCCATTACCCTGCTTGTTTCGGATGCAATACGTTTCCATCCATACAGGCTTATCACAATTTGTCTTCCTTTTTTGCCAATTTCTTCAGCTTTAAGTGGATGATTTATTAGAAAGTCGATTTGTTCGAGCATGCTCTCTACATCCCCAGGGTTCATTAGTAATCCTGTATGTAGATGCTTCACAATACCTTTCATCCCACCTGTATTGGATACAATCGTCGGTTTACCTAAGATCATCGTTTCAAGTACCACTATTCCGAAAGGTTCATATAAACTAGGAATGACTGCAAGTTCACTTCCAGCAATGAGTGAATTCCTTTGCTCATCAGTAACATATCCCACAAATGTAATATGGCTTTCTAAATTCCGCACGTTAATTTGTCTTCGATACGTTTCGAGCATCGGTCCTTTTCCCGCTATCACAAAAAAGCAGTCTATTTCCCTCTCTTTTGCGATCGAGGCTGCCTCAATTATGGTTTCAAATCCTTTTTCTTTTACGATTCTACCAATTGAAAAAATGTATTTCTGATCCTTAAGTTCCGGAAATATTTCCTCTGTATCATGTTCATTCAAGACAGGTTCAATACCATTTGGAATAATGGCAATCTTATCATTTTTCGCCTTAAAGATGGAGTTGAGAACATCTTTCATGTAATCGCTGCAAACAATAATTTGATCGGATTCGCAAATTAATTGCTGTTCCTTTTTATGAATAAACTGTTGCATTTCAGTATGAATACCGTTGTTCCTTCCATACTCTGTCGCATGAATGGTCGCTAGTAGTGGAATTTTCAGTGATTCTTTCAATACAATCGAGGCTGAACCAACAAGCCAATCATGGGCATGGATGATATCAAAATGGATTTCCTCCGCTAATTTTTCTGCCTTGAAAGCCATAGCTAAATTAAGTCCACCTATCCACGAAAGAAAATTATCATCGTATTGGTTTATTGGTTTGACTCGATGAACATTTACGCCTTCCATATTTTCAAATGATGGAAGATTACCATTTATCGCCGTTAAAACATGGACTTCATGTCCTTTTTCTGCCAAATGAACGGATAATCCAAATACATGCCTTGAAAGTCCGCCAACAATATTAGGAGGATATTCCCAGCAAAGCATCAGTATTTTTAATTTCATTTTATTCGATGATGCTTTATGAAAATCATCTAGTTGGGAGAATATATTATCCATTTATATCCTCCATGTTTTTTGATTCCACGTAATAACTATACGTACTAACATGATCAATCCACTTTGGCGGCTGCTCTTCATGTTGCTTAAGTTGGATTAGATCATGATTCATTTCAGTTCCATTCGGTATTTCCATCATCGGAGTTTGAATGGAATTAGAACGAAATAGAGGGAAAAATTCCTGATTGGAAATAGTAATCCCTAATTCTGCTACATAGCTGCGATTTGCAACCAATCCTTTTATGAACCAATGTCCTTTCTGATAAGGAACCGCGATTTCAAAAAAATGGTGAGCATTTTTTCCTGTAAAAACCATATCTGTGACATCATAGATCCGAACAACAGGGATAAGACTCTCAAAGCTAAGATTAAAAAATAGTTCAATCATTTTTTTTGGTATATCGGAAACTTCCCAGAAGAGAAGCAATTTGCGGGGGGTAACAAGCTTTGCGGCCAACTCACCTTTAATTGGAATAAAATCTGTAGATGGATGGTTAGTTATATTTCTTCCATCTCCTTTTAGGTTACTAATCTCATTAATCATGTCTTCCTCCATTTCTGCAAACAATCAATATATGCACCAAATTCCAAATTATGCTTAATACATGATAATTTAATCGTACCACCAGATTCAACCGCGCACAATAAACGCAAATTGTCGTTTCTTGAAAGACTTTAGAATTAAATCCCAATCCTTTTACCTTATAAAATAAAAAAAGATAAGGCATAAAAATCCTCATCTTTAATAAACACTATTTATCATTAGTCATTTAAATTAACACGGTTACCTGTCACAAGGTAAATGACATGCTCTGCGATATTCGTTGAATGGTCTGCAATTCTTTCAATAAATCTACATACAAACGCTAATTGAATAATTTGGTTTGTTGAGTTTGGATTTTGTGGGATATAGCTCAATAACTCTTGGATTAAGCTTCCAAACATTTTGTCCACAGCATCATCTTTTTCCGCGCACTTTTTTGCCAACGTAACATCTTCTGAATAATAGGCTTTTATGGAATCAGAAACCATCTCTAAGGCCATCTCCATCATTTTTGGTATATCTATTATTTCTTTAAAATGCTCTTCCTTGCCAATATGGATGGTCGATTTTGCTATATTTACTGCTATATCTGCAAAACGTTCAACCTCAGATGAAACCTTTAATGCCACATTTATTTTCCTAAGATCGGTGGCTACAGGTGATTGTCTTGCAATTAATAATAATGCTTTATCATTAATTTCATATTCTAACTCATCGATTTCATTATCACCATCAATTACCTGTTTCGCCTTTTCCATATCCTGATTTATTAGGGCAACCATCGATTCTTGGATTGCGTGCTCCGATTTTTCAGCCATTTTTAATAGAAGATCTTTTAATTCTTTTAAATTATTATCAAAATTTGTCCTCGTACTCATAGTAGACACCTCATCATCCGAATCTTCCTGTAATATATCCTTCAGTCCGCGAGTCTTTAGGATTAGAAAAAATTGTCGAAGTTGAATCTAGTTCGATTAATTCACCCATTAAAAAGAAAGCTGTTTTATCTGAAACCCTTGATGCCTGCTGCATGTTATGGGTAACAATAACAATTGTATATTTTTCTTTTAATTCTAGGATCATTTCCTCAATTTTTAACGTAGAAATTGGGTCTAATGCTGAAGTAGGTTCGTCCATTAACAACACTTCAGGTTTCGTTGCAAGTGCTCTTGCAATACATAGCCTTTGCTGTTGTCCCCCTGATAGACCTAAAGCAGGAGCATTTAAACGATCCTTTACTTCTTCCCATAATGCTACATCCATCAGTGATTTAATGACAATCTCATCTAGATGCTTCTTTTTAGTGATACCATGGACTCTCGGGCCATAGGCAACATTATCAAAGATAGATTGTGGAAAAGGATTTCCCTTCTGAAAAACCATTCCAACGTGTTTGCGTAGTTCGACGAGATCCATTTTCTTGTCTAATATATTTTGCCCATTTAGATTAATTTCGCCCGTCATTTTTACATTTGGGACCATATTAATCATTAAGTTTAAAGTTTTGATAAATGTAGATTTTCCACAGCCCGAGGGACCGATGATAGCGGTAACCTCTTTTTTGTCAATTGGAAAGTTGATGTTTTTTAATGCATGATGCTCTCCATACCATAAATTCAGGTCTTTGACATCAAATACTTGTCTGGTTAATGTTGGTATTGCCACAACTTTTCCCCCTTATCCAAACCTTCCAGAGATATATTCCTCTGTCTTTTTAACAGATGGATTGGTAAAAATTTTTTCCGTATGATCATATTCAATTATATCACCGCTCAAGAAGAAGGCTGTTTTATCAGAAATACGTGATGCCTGCTGCATATTATGGGTGACAATAATAATGGAATACTCTTTTTTTAACTCAACAATTAAATCCTCAACTTTAGCATTGGATATTGGGTCTAGTGCCGAGGATGGTTCATCAAGGAGCATGACTGTCGGTTTCATCGCAATCGTCCTTGCAATACAAAGTCGTTGCTGCTGCCCGCCAGAAAGTGACAAAGCAGATTTATGAAGCCTGTCCTTTACTTCCTCCCATAATGCTGCTTTTTTCAGACTCACTTCAACCATTTCATCAAGGTTGCTTTTCTTTTTGATTCCAGCAAATTTAAGGGCGTGTGTAATATTCTCATAAATTGATTTTGGAAATGGGTTGGGCTTTTGAAAAACCATGCCGATTTCCTTACGGAGAGCAACGACATTTATTTGTTCCGACAGAATATTGAGATCTTCATATATGATTTCTCCCTCCGCCCTTGCTCCAGGGATCAGGTCATTCATTCGATTAATACTTCTTAAAAAAGTGGATTTACCACAGCCTGAAGGGCCTATGAGTGCTGTAACGGAATTTTTTTCAATATCAAGTGAAATCCCATTGACAGCTCGTTTTTCTCCATAGAATATTTCTAAATTATTTACCTTTAAGATATGTTCCTTTTGCAACTGGCTGTTAGACTGAACAGCTTGATTTTCGGTCGATTCTTCTTTAAATGCTGTAACCATCCTATCTCCCCGCCCCTTATTTTGATGCTGTTACCTTTTTATGAATCATACTTCCTATCCACCTAGCTAATAAGTTAAATATTAATACCGATATTACTAAAACAGCAGCTGAACCATTAGAAACCTCTTCCACATCTGGAATTAACCCTTGTGTATTTACAGACCAAATGTGAACCGCAAGCGTTTCTGCTGGACGAAATATATTCAACGGTGATTGAGGTGAAAATGGATTCCAGTTTGCGTAATCGAGTCTTGGTGTTGAAAGACCGGCTGTAAATAATAATGCAGCGGCTTCACCAAATACACGACCTGCAGCAAGAATCGCACCAGTTAATATCGTCGGAAAAGCACTTGGTAATAAAATAGTTTTTATCGTATGCCATTTGGTAATCCCTAAGGCAAGACTAGCCTCTTTCAAATCACTTGGGACGGCACGGATCGCATCTTCACTCACCCTTACAATTACAGGCAGGTTAAAAACCGTTAAGGCTAAGGCTCCTCCTAAAATGGTGTAGCCCCAGCCTG
The DNA here is from genome assembly GCF_018613105.1 of Bacillus sp. ISL-77. NCBI lineage: Bacteria > Bacillati > Bacillota > Bacilli > Caryophanales > Bacillaceae > Bacillus > Bacillus sp. ISL-77. The sequence goes on along the minus strand of NZ_JAGGQY010000019.1, from coordinate 7,937 downwards.
TTAAATTAACGAACATTAATAAACCAAACATCCCAATGACTATGGATGGTAAAGAGGCTAGAACTTCTATACAAGAACGGACAATGTCTGTAATTTTCCCCGGCTTAGCATACTCAGCCATATATATTCCCCCGCCAATACCTAACGGAAGAGCAATTAACATCGTAATAAATAATATATAAAATGAATTGAACAATTGGTCACGAATTCCCCCGCCCGCACGTACATTGCTTGACGGAGAGGTTAAAAAGTCAAGCGAAATATGTTTAAATCCATTAATCAAAATATATGAAAATAAACCAACTAATATAGAAATGATTATGATTGCAATGGCTATAAATACTCCTGTGGCAATCCGATCTGCAGTTTTACTGTTCATCACATTTTCCTCCTTGACGAAAGGTAGCGAATGAGGAGAATAAACGCAAACGACATGATTAATAAAATTAAGCCCATTGACCAAAGAGTATTATTTTCTACACTACCGTAAGTTGTATGGCCCATGTTAAGAGTAATAATTGTCGTTAAGGTTGCTGATGCGTCTAATAAGCTTGTTGGTAAGTCTCTTACGTTACCGATGACCATTTGTACCGCAAGAGCTTCTCCAAATGCTCTTGCCATCCCAAGAACGATAGCAGTCAAGAGGGTAGGTAATGCAGCAGGTATTAAAACTTTTCTTATAGTTTGCCAGCGAGTAGCACCTAAGGCATACGAACCTTCACGAAGATTTTTAGGCAGTGAACTCATCGCATCGGTTGCAATTGTCGTTACTGTCGGCAAAATCATGATTGATAATACAATGGTACCTGAGAGCAAGCTAAAACCAAGTCCGCCCACATGTTCCCTGATAAATGGTACTAACACTGTAAGCCCGATGAAGCCATAAACTACAGATGGAATTCCGACCAAAAGCTCTATCACTGGCTGTAAAATTTTCCTTCCCCATGAGGGTGCAATTTCGGTCATAAAAATCGCTCCGCCAATACCTAATGGTGCTGCCACTATTGCTGCAAGAAAGGTTACCGCAAAGGAACCAAAAATAAACGGTAAAGCCCCATATTCGGGTTTCGCTTGATTTGTAGGATTCCAGTGGGTACTGGTTATGAACTCAATAAGACTTACACCATTTTTTATAAAAGATTGTAAACCCTTTGAACCAAGGAAAATAGTTATCGAGATGGTTGCTGAGATCATGATGACAGCACACAAGATAACGAGAATTTTCCCGCGCAATTCCCCATCGAGCCAATTTTTCTTAGACCTTAACAATCTGTCTTTTGCAGGAACTAACTTTTCCATAATGCACCAAACACCCCTAAAATACGTCATAATAGGGTAAATGCTTAATTGCATTTACCCTTTCATTATTCAACCTGTTTTTATAGGTTTTTTTGATTTCCTTTAGCATCGCGTTCAACTTTCATTTTTGTTACTGGTAGATATCCTTGTTCTTTTAATAGTGTATTTTGGATATCGTCAGACATTAAATAGTCAAGGAACGCTTTTGCAAGATCTGTTGCTTCACCTTTTGTATAAGAGTGTTGGTATGCCCAAACTGGGAATTTACCAGATTGCACATTTTCTTCAGTTGGTTCTACTCCATCGATTGCAAGTGGAGTCACAGATTCGTCAGTGAAGTATGAGAATGCAAGGTAACCCACTGCACCATCAGTTTCATTGATAATCTTTTTAACGGTGTTTGAAGAATCTTCCGTAATCCCTTCAGCAGGTGTTGCTCCATCAAGGGCGAACTTATTGAATACTGCACGTGTACCTGAAGAGTCCGGACGGTTTACAAGAACAATCTTTTGATCTGCTCCGCCAAGTTCTTTCCAGTTCGTAATTTTTCCAGTGAAAACTTTAATTAAATCTTCCTTTTTAATATCTTTAATACCAACTTTAGGGTTAACAGCTGCTGTCATACCTACAACAGCTACTTTATGGTCAACAAGCTGATCAGCTGGAATACCTTCTTTTTCTTCAGCGAATACGTCTGAGTTACCAATCTGCACAGATCCTTCGGCAACTTGTGATAAGCCTGTACCAGATCCACCAGCGTTTACTTGAACATCAACATTTGGATTTTCTGCCATAAACTCTTCAGCAGCAGCGGCAACTAATGGTTGCATTGCAGAGGAACCTGAAACGCTTAAGGTACCAGAAAGTTCAGTGGTCTTATTATCTTTATTAGCAGTTCCTTCATTTTTATCAGTAGAAGCTCCGCCACAAGCAGCTGCAAATACCATAAATGCGGCAAGAGTAAGTAATAGGCCGAATTTTTTTAAGATTTTCATTTGTTTAATTCCCCCTGTGAATTTTGGTTGGCTTGTTATTTGTTCTGCCTTACATGTCTAAGGATAATGTTTAACTGTTAACCGAGTTTTAATTAAATGTAAAGGTTTTGTAAAGATATGTTGAGTTTGTGTAAATCGACAAAATTCTCTAGATATAAATTGTCCTTAATACGTTAAATCAATACAGAGTAGAACTTAAAAATATAAAAAACACCTGCCTCAAATTGAGACAGGTGTTTCAGTAATATTAATGATCTGCTTGACTACTGTTTTGGGTTTATTCGTTATTTACTTCCTGTTGATCAGAGGTGGCATTTTTTTCTGTATCTTGACGTTCTTTCTTTAAGTCAAAGTACGCATCCAAGACTCTTCGGCCGATTAAATTATTGATGCTTGGACCGCTATTCCCTTGATATGCCCACGGTACGACAACAGCCATTGCCACCTCTGGATTATTAGACGGTGCAAAACTTACGAGACTTAGGTTCATTACTTCTGTCCCACGCTTGGACTTATCAGAACCGTCATAAAATGCCTGTGCTGTCCCCGTCTTACCTGCAGGGTGATAATCTGCGCTCTTAAAGTAACTTACAGCTGTACCGTCACCCACCTGCATGACCATCCGAAAACCTTCTTGAACCCGTTTAATCCAAGATTGCTTCATATCTAAACGATTTAATACTTTCGGCTGAATTTCCTCAACAATAGGACCCAATTCATTATTTTCCATTTCCGGTTCGCGAATTTCCTTAACCAGATGCGGCTGGATACGATTCCCACCATTTGCGATTGTGGAGACGTACTGCGCGAGTTGGATTGGTGTATACGTATCATACTGACCAATCGAAAGGAAAAGAAGTAAACCAGGAGTCCTTTCAGGACCTGGAAAGCCGCTCATTTCATTAGGTAAGTCAATCCCTGTACGCGTACCTAAACCAAACTGACTAAATGACTGCCGCATCGTATCAAAGGCTGAATAATCTAATGGTAGAGGTTGATTTGGTCTATACTGGCCACCAGCCATCGCAATAACAGTTTTCCACATATATACGTTGGAGGAGACCTGTAGTGCCCTTAAATCATTTATCCTGCCAAATGTCCTCCATGATGACATGACAGGTGAGCTAGCTATTCTCAAAGGCTCATCTAGTTGTGTAGAGCCTGGTTGTATTGCCCCAGTTTTATAACCAGTTAATATCGTTGCCCCTTTAACTGCTGAACCAACGTTATAAGAAGTGGTAATATTTCCTCCTGCGAAGTCTTTCATGACTGTTTTTCCTTTGTTATCTTTACCAATTTGTTTTCCAGCCAGTGATAGGACTTCACCGGTATGTGGATCCATCAGAACGACGAAGGCTCGATCTAGAAGGGAGGTATTTGGTTTTTGCTTTGCACTCCACATTTCTTCTTCGATGATATCTTCTACCTTCTTCTGAAGATCCATATCAATGGTTAAAACAAGATCCTTACCCCTTTTTCCTTCCGAAACTACTTCAGTTGAAAGTATTTTACCGGACTTGTCCGTTACATTTTTCACTTTTGCCTTTTGACCATGTAATACATCTTCATATTTTAATTCAAGATAACTTTTTCCAACTCGGTCATTACGGCTGTAGTCACGGGCCATATACTTTTCTAATTGCTCCTTGGGAATCCCTGCTTCGGAGGAAGTTACATCTCCTAATATGGATTTTAATGTATCACCGAAAACGTACTTTCGTTCCCAATCAGTTGTTGTATCAACACCAGGTAAGTTTTCTAAGTTTTCACTAACAATCGCAAATTCTTCAGGTGTAACATCTTTATTTTTAACAATTTGCGGCGTCAAGGCATAACCACTATTAAAGTCCCTATAGACAGCAAGGGTTTCAAGATCTTCTCCAATAATACTGTTTACTTCATCCTCAGTTATTCGATCGATCTGAAGTTTATAAATTTGCTTATCATCCAATTTTTTTTGTTCATATAAAGCCCATTCTTTTTTCGTAACTTTTGCTTTTGCTTCTTTAGGATGTTTTAAAATCCAATAATCCTTTTTATCACGAACAGGAACTTTCGATGTATCTTTGTTAATGATTTTTGCTAATTTTGCCGCGCTCTCCAACATTTCCTTTTGGGTGGTTTGTTGATATTTTGTGTAAGTAATCGCGTTCAGGGGTGTATTATCAACAATGATTTTACCATTGCGGTCGAACATTTTCCCCCTTGGTACAGGGTTATTAACGGTAATATCTTCAGTCCGTTCAATTTCACGTTTAAAATCATCACCAAATACGATTTGCAATTCACCAAGTCTAAGGATAAGGATAGAAAATAGCAAAAACACGACAAAGAATAACATGTTTAAACGAAAGGGCACATGTTCCTTCTTTTTTTTCTTTTTATTATTCAAGGTATATAAACACTTCCTTTTTTCACGGCTTAAAGTCACTTTCTCTATTTTAAAGGATAATTCCGCTTTTATCTATGAAAAACCCTTACCATTTTCAGCATAAAAGCCTCAGTGAAAAATGAAAAATGCGGTGAGTAAATAAAATACTCATCGCATTACGTTGCTGGTAAATGTACTCTTTTAATAAAAAGATAGATGCATGTGTGCCCTGCACCCAAAGCAAGAAGTAGGATTGGTATACTGATTTCTGCATTAAACCAAGTGATAGCAGCTAGAAAGGATAATATGGAAACAATCCTTCCCAAATTCAAGAATATTTCCCGAACTACAATGTACTCAATCCTCATTTCTGCCGCTTTCCAACCTGTTCCAATCACATCATATGTAGTGGACATATATGGGACGAGCAAAAGCGGATAGGCAATTGCAATCATCCCGCCATAGATTAACAATTTGACAAAATTCACGTCCCAAACAATTAACAGGACAGACGCATATAGGATAAGTCCACCAATAAGAATCGCTTTTTTTCGAAACTTTTGTTTAATTAACCTAGACGCAAGATAATACGCTATAAATGATATTCCTGAATTAAGGAGACCAAATGTTCCTAAAGACAGTTCACTTCCTGTCGAAATATAAACAAGCACTGATATGACAAATGCAAAGGTCCCTTCCCTCAGTCCCTGGAAAAAGTGAGCGTTTGTAATCAAACGCCAATTTTCATTTTGTTTTCTTTCATTAAGAATCTGTTTAAAACAATAGCTTCCTGCCGATGGTCGTGGTTTCAATGAAAAACTCATAAAAACCGCAAGTGCAAATAAAGCTAGCGACATCCCAAAAACAATGGTATATCCAGTGAATTTGTCAAATCTAGTTATGATGATTCCAGCAGCGATTGGTCCAATCATTCCACCCGCAGACGATAATATCCCTAAAAAACCATTAAAAAAATCTCTCGTATCTGGTTCGGTGATTTCAAATGTTAACACATTATAAGCAAGCCAATAAAACCCATAACCTACTCCTAACAGACTCCCTAATAAAAGTAAATAAGTAGAAGCCTTTGTGCCAGCGATTAAAACCATTACATAAAATAACGCTAAAAAAATCACACCGATTCTAAGCACGATTACTCTGTCAATTTTCTTGGCCCATCGGCCAGCTAAAATGAAGGTGAGCAGTTGTAAAACAACAATCGATAAATTAAAAAGGGCGATATCTGAATACTTACCCGTTTGTTTCCATAGATAAATATTTACAAACGTATTGGATAAAGCAACACTTAATGAATATAACCCACCAATAATCAGCAAAAGTGATAAATCTTTTGTTAGTTTTACATCACCTAGAATCTTAAATTTTTTTGCCATAAAAAACTCCCCTTTATCTTATGGGTAGTCTTTAACAAGCAAGTTTTTCTTATTCACTTATTCAAATCCAAAAAAAAGAAGACAGCCTAAGCTGCCTTCTTACCATTGCTATTATTTTGCTTGGCTGTAACGTTTTGAAACTTCATCCCAATTTACTACATTCCAGAAAGAGGAAATATAATCCGGGCGTTTGTTTTGATATTTCAAGTAGTAAGCATGCTCCCATACATCAAGACCAAGAATTGGAGTTTTACCTTCCATTAATGGAGAGTCTTGGTTAGGCGTACTTGAAACTTCTAATTCTCCGCCAGACACAGATAGCCATGCCCAACCAGATCCGAAACGAGTAGTTGCTGCTTTAGCAAACTCTTCTTTGAAGCTTTCGAAACTGCCAAATTTGCTGCTGATTGCGTCAGCTAATTCACCAGTAGGTGCACCGCCGCCATTTGGAGAAAGGATTTGCCAGAATAATGAATGGTTAGCATGACCGCCGCCATTGTTACGAACTGCTGTACGAGCAGCTTCTGGAACCGCATCCAAATTAGCAATAACTTCTTCAACTGATTTAGAAAGTAATTCTTCATTACCAGCTAAAGCGTTATTTAGATTGGTTACATATGTGTTGTGATGTCTAGTGTGGTGAATGTTCATTGTTTCTTTGTCAATATGTGGTTCAAGTGCGTTTTCTGCATACGGTAATTGTGGTAATTCAAATGCCATGATTATTCCTCCTATGTATATGGTGATTTTTTCAGCCTTAGAATTTAGAATATTTCTAAAGCTTTCCTTTTTAAGATACCAAAGTCAGTGCTCAGTTTCAAATATAATGCTTAGGCTCTTAACATAAATACCATACCCGTAATGAAGAATTTTATTCTAAATTTCACTAAAACGTAATCCACTATCCTTCCTAATAATTATTCGAAAAATTGTCACCTTTCATCCAAAGGGCAATCTGTCAACGATTTTTGTCATATCCGACTTTTGTCACTACCAATTCATGTAAAGGCTCCATTGACACCTTGTTAATAATTTATTTTAATCAAAGTGAAGGGTGCTAAGGAGTGATTTACTATGCAGAAAAGTAGTTATTCTATATACAATTTACTAGTTTACTTTTACGAAAAAAAAGAACCAATTCAAAAGATTAAAGCCGGTTCCGTTCTTTTTCAAGAGAAGGACCCTGCCCAGTATGTTTTCTTATTGCTTAAAGGAAGTATTTCACTTGGAAGAGTTCATTTACGCGGCAAGGATTTTATCTTAAAAATCTTAAATGGCCAGGAATTAATTGTAGAGTATCAACTTTTCAAACCATTTCCTCATTATCAATTTTACGCAAAAACGATGACAGATTGTGAAATGATCTTTATCAAGAAGGAACAATTTGAAGAATTTATTAAAAATGATCCAGAAGCAATGAGCGCTCTTGTTGCATGGCTAAGTACAGGTTATTTAAAGGCACAAATGAAATGCCAAGACCTAATTATGAATGGGAAAAAAGGGGGTTTATATTCAATTCTCATCCGCTTATCTAATACTTATGGAATTAAGACAGAAGATGGAATTCTTATTGATCTGCCCTTAACACATCAGGAGTTAGCTAATTTAACCTATGGGACGCGTGAAGTTATTCAACGCGCCTTAAAAGATCTTCGCGAGAAAGAGATCATTACCTACGATAATCAAAAGTTTACCATAAAAAAACTCAACTATTTAAAAGAAGAAGTTGACTGTCAAAATTGTTCCTTTGAAATTTGCGGATTAAATTAATCAACCAAAAGCCACCCGAAAGGTGGCTTCAGACTGTCGACAAATCCGAAAAACTTGGGTTTGCCGGCAGTCTTTTTTATGTCTTTGTTAATTTGTTTGTTGATTTGC
>NZ_JAGGQY010000001.1:0-17377 GCF_018613105.1 Bacillus sp. ISL-77 | reverse complement strand
CAGTTAACTGTAACCTATCCAACTCTACGACAGCAACTCTGAAAACATCTACGATCTCAATCCGCTCATACTCGCCAGGCTTTACTTCAACACAATTTATAACTATGAAATAGTTAACTTAAATAAAGATATAACATACATTTTACGAATACAACCTAAGATAATATAACTTATGTGTTGTCATATATGTTATTTATATTATTAAAATATTTAAGAGATTAACAAATCCCATCCTATCGACTGTTTACGGAATATACTGATTTGCAATGATTTATCCAATTAGCTGATTGTTTTGTTGAGTTATGTTGATGGTGTCTCTTTTGTTCAGCGGTAAAAGCGGAAATACTAACTCAGCGAATTAATATGTTTCCTCTAAATGAGGGTATCCAGATAGCACAAATGTATCGATACCAAGGCCGAATATTCCTTCATCTTCTCTGCCACTTGTGTAGGATTGCAAACAAGTGCTGCTCCAGCTCTACCACGAAAGAGACCAACCACTGCCCAAAGGTTCGGCTGATTTCTAGCGTCTCTCTTTCTCCTTTAGGACGTCCTCCATAACTGTGTTAACGTTGTCTCATTTTTCCTACGCCATGGACACAATTCTCTCTTTTTGTTACTAGGTGTAGGCACCGGTATTACTATCTATCATTGTACAACCCTATTGGTTTCTTTTAGGAACTCACATAGCTGAAAAGATATTTAGGCTATAATGCACCAGCCATTGCCCAACCCGTACAAATGGAGTGCAAATTGTTCCACCATACTCATGATTTGATTCGTAACCAAAATATGTACATAAGGTATGTTTCATTTTATTGCTCTCTCAAATTACCAATTTTAGATGTTTGAATAGTCTGGAAATAGTTAGTATAATAGAAAAAAGGTCCAGGAGTTGATTTCTTATGGAAAAGAATTTGCTTAATTCACCACAAACTGAAGTAAATGTCATGGATTCTCTAATTGCTGAAATGGTGTTAGACAAATCCCTACGTGATTTCCGAAAAGAGAAAATTCAAAAGAAAATCGACCTGTCCTTACGAGACAAAAATAAAGCAGAATTCCTACGATTAACAGAGGAATTAAAGAAAGTTTCTTAAAATTGTTTTATGTAATCGCTCTTAAAAGGATCTTCCAATGGAAGATCCTTTTATACTGCTTGTTGAGCTAAACCAGCACCCGTTTGTTGGACTCGGAGTCACCTTCGTTTATCTTTTTAATAGAAATCTTCTTGCAACTAGTTTTGTTGTTCCTCCCATAGCCCCGATCATTCCTCTTCCAGAACCCGATGAATACCACATGTTCCTAAGTACAGACGGACTCTTAATGTGGAGAATACAGTAACCCATGAGTAAAAGAAAATTAAGAAACGTAATATTTTCATTGATTAAAATACTTAGAGCGACTACGAATAAAAAAATTTTCGCGATAATAGTAACAATCTGACTTAGTAATTCACGCCACCAGACACCCAAGTATTCATTATCATCAGCACTGACCGATACACAAGCTAAGGGAGATATTAACTCCTTTTAAAATATATTACTTCAACTCTCTCAATCCCCAATTTCTGCATAGATTTGAGGGCTTTTCTTCCGATTGTCTGCATAGAATGTAGACAAGGGTAAGTGATCTCTCAATGAAAATAGTTAACCTGGAGGGAATAACCTAATGCAATTTATTGAAGATGTTAAAGACGTGAAATTTAGCTTTTTGGAAAAACCGCCGGCGTCGTCTATGAATTATGCCTTTGTTTATGTTAATAATCACAACGAATACTATGCAGTTAAAAATGGAGAGCGATTGTCACGTAGTGAATTGCGGATTGGCAAATATAAAAGGGTTTATACAGTCAATATGCAGCAGCAAACCATCACCTACAATGAGGAAGTCCCTTCGGCAACAAGAGGAAGAAGGTTTTCTGTCAATTTATTTATCGATATTGCCGTTGTACACCCCGAACGGTTAGTTCAACAAAATGCAGGAGAAATTGGCAACATTTTTAACAATAATCTGCCCTTCTGGGTGGAGTCGGAAGCAAGATTTTATCCTATTGAAGATGATCTGAGATTTGCCCGGCATATTGAAGAATTTTTTCAAACCTCGCCATTAGTCAAAGTGTTAAGAGATGCTGGAATTGTTGTTCGAAATGTTCGTGTTTTGATCCGGCAAGGTATTCGGGACCAGCGCCATGATGAGGCGATCGCCGATTTAGACCGGAACGCAGAATTATCCGCCTATCAAGAGGCTCTCGACTTGGAGGAAGCGCGCCGGATTTCGGCCTCGATTAAAGAAGCCCTTCAAGCAGGTGATTTTATCACTGCAGGGAAGCTTGGAGAAAAGAATGAAATGGCAAAGAGGTTAGTGGAATCGGAATTTAGCCAGAATCAAACCTTCAAATATGAGGTAAACAAACAACTTTTTAACTTGATCAACGATCACTCTGTTAACCAGTTTGAGGCAGAACAAAGAGTGGCCAGGCTAAAAAAATTCTTCCCCTATCTCCACGTCAATCTGGAAAACAACAATAGAAAAAAACAGATTGCTGGTCCAAGGAGAGAACTTCCATCCTATTTAAATAAAGGAGATTAGCGATTGTGGAATCCATTTTAAATCTGCTGTTTTGGATCTGGTCACCTATTTCTGTCCTGCCGGAATGGTTGCGTATTTTTTTGGCTCTCTTTGTGCTCCTGCAACTCGCAAGGCTGATTTTGTTGTACATTTTCCCCCCCTTATTAAACTTGTTGTGCCATTTGTTGAAAAAAATGTTTTATCTCATTTCTTATCCAATCATGGCACTTATTTACAGGATTCAAAAAAAACGGAGAGAAGCAGGAAAAGCGGGCATACCTGTTTGGATTAATATTATTGAAGGAATGTTTGCCTTGTTCGAAAATTTTTTCAACAAAATGATTCAGCTTTTCATGAAACGAAAAAGGGATAAGACAAGGATTAAAAGATGGACCTTCTATTCTGCCACAGCTTTAGTGATTTTGCTTACTGCAGCAATCATCAACAATTCAAATGAGTGGTATACACAAAAATGGAAAAAAGCTGAGGTATGGTTAAACCAAGAACATGTGCACATACAAGCATCAGGGGCTTCCCCTGATCAAAAAGAATTAATTTTAAATAAGAAATATGAAGATGGCGGAAATATTCGTGAAGCTCCCACATTAACCGCGCCTCGTCTATACACTATTACAAATGGAGAATTAATGCACTTTTTGAATGAAGAACAAGTAGATTCCAAAGGAATTAAATGGCTAAAAGTTCAAACCGCAAACGGGATCGAAGGCTGGATTTCAGCCTTGATTGTCAGGGAAAAATAATAAATTGAGAGGGATATTATTAACTTAGTGTTGCAATGAATTGAACAATTTCCGTGATTTTTTGAGCCTTTTTCTAGTTCATAGAACAACCTAAATAAGGAGAGCGGACTCCAATTGTATTAGTCTCTCTCCTTATTTAAAGCACTCCCCAATTAATCAAACCTGTCCCTATGTCCTAATTGGTGTCAATTCATATAGCGATATTCTCGTAGACTATTCAAAATAGAGATTTCCTGTAATAATTGCTCTCCAACATTCGTTTCTCTAACCTTTTTTCTCTTTAATTCTTTATCCACCAATCTTTTTATTGATAAAACATCTGTCCCGTTAAGTAGTAGCACCAGCGGAGAAAAGCTCTCATTGTCCTTATCCTAATGTTAATGGTCATAGGCTTTAGACCTTTTTTGCTTCTCATGTAATCAACCCAGCCAAAAAATACTTCCAGAGTCATTTCTTCTTTCGACAAGTCCTCACCTAAATAATCACACAACCATTGAAAATGAAACTGGTATTCCTCAATAGTTCTAGGAGCTAAACCTTCAGAGTTCTTATACCACATGAATTTCTCAAACATTTCTTTCATTGTGAAGTTCTCTGTAACCTTCATCGTTGCCGTAACTCGACCATGTTTCCTTACACCTTTTCGCATAAAAAAACCTCCAAATTTAGTATTTGAAGGTTCTGAACTCACACAGTTTCATATTCTCGGACTCACACAAAAACTCGTTTAAAATGACCAAAAGACTGTGTGTGTTTGAAATTGTTCGTTTGACAAGAAGTCAGTATTGGCGGGACTGCGTGGGAATCGAACCCACCAGACCTGGCAAGCAGGTCTCAAGCAGTTTTGAAGACTGTTTCATATTCTCCGCTAAATCATTCCGTTCAATCAGCGTCAACATCAACGTTCAATAAACGCTTTACGCCATTCCTACCGCCAGTAGCTCCCGTATTTCCCACGATTTTATGCATAATGAATAGCCGTTCAATATGCGGATGGCTGCTTGTTTATGCGGTGGATCACGGTATCATTCGACAACCCCTCGAGTTCGGGACGGTCATCCGCGCCAGGCGCTTCGTGCTAGTGAATCGGAACCCTATCGCAACGCCTCGCATGCCACCTATCCGCACATACCCCCACCCGTATGTATTCCGCAGGCATTACGTAAGCTTACGCACCCTATTCGCAATATACCGAGTTCCTTCTATTATATACCCCCGGTAGGTATATTTGTAATGCCCTCTAATATTCCGTCAAATAAATAATATAAGAAGGAAAACGCTTACAACGCGGCGAATATATACTTTGAGTTACTAATAAAAGTACACGGAGGGATGTCTTTTGATGAACTGCAAAAAATGTGAAAAAGAGTTTTATTTCCAAGTTACGGAAATGAATGTCCCTGGAGGCAAAGAGCGTGAGTATATAAATTGCCCCCATTGCGGTGAAACAAATGGTTCAGTTGTAACGAGCGGTGTCGTGTATATTCATAAAATTGAGGAAAACTCTAAGAATTAATTATCGATACTTTACACGACAATTGGGCCCTTGAACATAGGGCTTTCTTTAATTTTTGTACAAATAAAAACGCCACCGATTAAGGTGACCCAATGGTTTTTCGACAGCAATCAATCTACGACTTTAACTCCGACAATACTATCGAACGCCACTCGTCAAACTCCCCCGGCTTCACCTCAATACGCAGCTGATGCGTAATAGGGTCAACGTAATGTATGCCGCCAGTCAACTCCGTAGTAAAGCCGTCAGCCCATACGGTTAGCTTTATTGCAAGGCTGTACTCCATCGCGTAGGCTATGCGCTGATCAAACTCCTCCGTATCGAATTCGCTTAGTAACGGCCGTGGCTGGCGCTCTTGATCCTTAAACATGGCGCGCTGGTGTTCGAATACTTGCGGCATAAAGGACGCTGCATTCCATTTAATTAAACCGCGATCTCTTATCGTCATATCGAACATCTCCTTCGTTCTTATTATAACACGAACAAACGTTCCGTATGTAAACAATAAATAATATGTCATGAAAAGACCGACCTTTAGAAACAAGAGACGGTCTAATATGCTAGTCGCTGCTTTCATCATGGCGATGATGATGGCGATGAACTACTACGAAATCTTCATGTCTGAAGAACATCGTTGGTTCAGATTCATCTAGTGAACTGCCATCAGATGAGAATCCGCCTGTAACACTTACTAGAATTTCGTCCCCTGATTCTTCAACATCTCCGCTTACCGTTACAATCAAAGCACGTGGATCGCCTGCTGCTGTGACAGTGGTGTCTGTGATCGGGATTGGTGTGAACACTGGTACAGCAACCCCCGCAGCTGTATTCGGAGGTAAGGTAAAAGAGCTCGGAGGTAACAGCACCAATATAGGAGCCGGAGGAGCAGTCGGACTCGGAAGCAAAATAACTTGGTCGATTCTTACCGTGGCGGTTAGCGTCCGATTTGTCTGGTTACTGAGCGTCACGATTACAATATTGCAGGGATTAGGTGGATGATGAGTAAAGATAGGAATAAGAAAAGGTCCCGTACGTAAAGTCGCTATAAAAAACACATCCTTTCGAAAAAGAAGTTTTTCAATCATTATAGTAAATGCGAAAGGTAATCTATTTGAAAGGGACAAGTACCGAGTAATAACGCACATTTTAACGCCACCGGTTAAGGTGACGCTAAGTTAATCTTTATTATTAAATACGTAATTAAGCGGTGAGTGTGCACTATGCTGATTCTGTACGTCCATATTCGTCATTTGAACGTAACGACGGACTCTATTCATATGAGAGTGGCCGAGAATACGCTGTAAACTAAACGGATCACCGCCATTCAGAATATAAAACAACGCGCCAGTGTGCCGAATCGTGTGTGGGCTGACTCGTTTATTTGTTATCTTTGCGACCTGGCCATAAACTCGTAAGTTATCGCGCACGGTTGCCTCTCCAATCTTTTCTCCTTCATACGTTAGGAATACGTACTCATTACCGCATTCTTCCGTCTCTTGCATATACTCGCTTAGTAGTTTCGCAGTCCTTGCTGAAATCGGCACCGTGCGTCCCACTCGCGTCTTCGTGTCCGCTGCTTCTAATCGAATAGACATCGTTTTAAAGTCGATGTTTTGCCGCTTCATATCCACGAGCTCGCAGACGCGCACCATCGTATCGAGTAAGACAAACGACATGACCTTCGTCCGAAATCCAACGTAGTTTTCGTCGTCAATGGCAGCTATTAATCTGCGATACTCCTCAACGGTAAACGCCTCTACAACATCTACAGGCGCCTTGATCGGCTTAAAACGCTTATGTATAGGCTCAGCTAGCCACATTTTATCTTCGTAGCAATAACGCAAAAATGCACGCATCGTCCTTACTCTAATATTAACGGTACCTTGCGTATAGTCCATCTCCTCAACCATAAACGTAATCCAGCCCATAAAGAGCTCCGTAGTCATCTCTTCCGCTGATACTTCTTTATCGATATACGTTTTAAAATAGCCGAAGTTATTATAGTGTTCTTGTATCGTCCGTTTCGCAAGTCCTTCGCCCTTCTTTAAAAGCATAAACTCCTCGAACATTTCCGTAATATTTAGGGAAACTTCAGATGTCGCTACTCGTTTAATTCTCCGTTGTAAACCTTTCCGCATAATAAAAAATCCCCTTCGCAAATTTAATAGCGTAAGAGGACGAACAGTTTTAGGCGACTATCAAAACAGTTTTAACCGTCAGCCTTTCACAGTCTTGCTTCGAGACTGGGCGGAAAATGTGTAAGTTAACGTGTCAATCACCGGCAACAATCACCGGATCAATCACCATCAAACCCTTGCGGGAGTAAGAACGTTGGCGGGACTGCGTGGGAATCGAACCCACCAGACCTGGCACGCAGGTCTCAAACAGTTTTGAAGTTAGAGGGAAGGTATCTTTTTTGATTCCATTTAGTTATATATAATGTCGTAAAGTCTTGATTTAATGCATTTTGTATCAAGTCATATATCATTTAATTTCATCTAATTAAATATAAAAACATCTAATCTGTGACCAAGTTGTGACCAAAGATGTGACATGTGACTAGTGTTCTTATTTTATTAATGGGTTAAACAAGTAATTGAGGAGGTTTATACAAACCTCCTCTTTTTCCATTTGTGACAAACGGAGAATGTTCCTATTGGAGACCAGGAATTATTACATCATGCCGCCCATCTTTTACTTAAATTCCTCACATTTTCACCAACTTTCATACATACGATTTTCTAGACAACATTCTAATAGTAAAAAGGGTTTACTTTCGTAAATCTTCATATCCAAATATAATTTTTGTTATTTTTGTGTGATTTTTAAAAAATCACAAGTTTATTGTGGGTGATAAGCTAGATCGCTCCACCAACCGCGTTTCAGACATTCAACGATTTTAAGTCTATAAAATAATAAAAGCCTAGAAATGTTCATAATCTAACACTACTAGGCTTTTTATGTTTATCTATTATCCAGCGTTTTAAACATTCAGGATGTCTTACACCTTTTTGGTACACTGGGTGTTTTTTCTTCTAATAAACGGATTGTTAGCAAGAAGCCATTGAGCATTTTACACAATCACGCCCGATTATTGAAGAGTGGTTATAATTATAAAAAATCGCCTAACCTTTTCATTACGTTGGAGAATGAAATACTTATATAGTTAGAAGCTGCCTATCTAGTAATTGATATAAAGTTTGTGTCCCTTTATCTCCTTTTCCTTCAGCTTCAAGCTCTTCATACAAAAATTTTGCTAATTTTAAACCTGGAGTAGATAAATTTATTTCTTCTGCTGATTCAATTGCTATTTTCATATCTTTAATAAAATGTTTAATATAAAATCCAGGTTCAAAATCACCTTTAATCATTCTAGGACCTAAATTACTTAAAGACCAACTACCTGCCGCACCTGTTTCAATACTTTTTAATACTGTATTTGGATCTAGCCCAGATTTCTTGGCGTATAATAAAGCTTCACATACTCCAAGCATATTAGAAGCAATTGCAATTTGATTACACATTTTTGTGTGCTGTCCAGAACCAGCTGGTCCTTGTAAAACAATATTCTTTCCCATTAATTCTAAGATGGGCTTCATTGCTTCAAAGTCACTATTTTCCCCGCCAATCATTATCGCCAATTGGGCATTTCGTGCACCGATATCCCCACCGGATACTGGTGCATCTAAAGCATGTATCTGTTTTTCTTTGGCAGCTTCATAAATCTTTTGAGCCAATATCGGACTTGATGTAGTCATGTCAATTACATATGTCCCCGGTATAGCATATTTTAAAATGCCCCGCTCTCCAAAATATATCTCTTCGACATCCTGCGGATATCCTACCATCGTTATAATAATGTTTGCCTCAGCAGAAATTTCAGCTACCGTTTCCTTCCAGACAGCTCCTTGTTCAATTAACTCTTTCGCTCGCTCTGGGGTTCGGTTATAAACTAGAGTCTTGTATCCGGCCTTGATAAGATGACCAGCCATACTTTTTCCCATTACGCCTGTACCTATAAATCCTATAGTTGCCCTTTTTGTTCTACACATCCTGCTTTATCTCCTATAATTTTTTAGATTGAAAAATAAAAAAAGTATCTGATCTATGGCCCGATTTTGGAATAACTTTATTTTTTTATCTTAATAAAATGCGTTAACCTTCTTGACAAACACCGCCTATCAGATACATCAAGCCCTTTTTGAATATCTATTGTTGGCAACCACCGCATCTACCTGAGTAAGGTCAACTTTTGTTATATCGATTTCTCTATCCCATTCCGGCTCTTTGATTCCTTGTTTCAATTGATAAACGTAATTTTTGAAGGCATAGCGCACATATTTAAATAGACCAAATAAAGCGATTACATTTAGAAATATAATGATCGCCAAAAGAAAGTCGACTGAGGCCCAAATAACTGTAAGCGGGACTACCGAGCTAATGGTAAGCACAATAGCAGTAATGATTCTGTATATCCAGATTACAGGTTTAGGATTCTTTTTGAATATATATCTTATGTTCGTTTCTCCATAAAACACATCGGCAAGAAGTGTAGTAAAGCCGAAGAGGAACATAGCACCAAATACAACCCATTTTCCGAAAGATCCCATTGAAACGTTGAATGCCTCTTGAAGTAGATTTACCCCGTCTTTACCTGTTCCAAGGACATCTGACAACAAGATGGCAAATGCTGTGCATGAACATATAATAATTGTAGTAATAAATGTACCCAGCATTGCTAAGAATGATTGTTCAATAGGATGCTTAACTTCTGCAGAAGCATGCATGGTACCTGCCACACCATTACCAGCATCATTTGAAAATAACCCTCTTGCCATTCCATATCGGAATGCTTCCATTACGGTAGCACCAATGACACCTCCAGCAGCCGCTTCACCGGTAAAAGCATTCTTAATAATTAATTCAAACACAGCTGGAACCGCTGTAATGTTAGTAATTACAATATATAGAGTTAATGCTATAAATGAAAGTGCCATAAATGGAACAATTAGCGTAGAGAAATCTACAAGTCTCTTTACACCGCCTACAATAACTACTCCCGTAAGAATAACAACCACCATCCCTGGAATAAGAGGGTTAATGTCAACTACTCCAGTAAATGCTGAAGCGATGGAATTCGTCTGAATAGAGGCAATAAACATACCGATTGCAAATACGTAACATAGGGACATTATAATGGCCATGGTTTTATTCTTTAGTCCCTTTTCAATATAAAAAGCAGGACCTCCACGATAAGTACCGTCTTCTATTTTTTCTCTGAACAATTGCCCCAATACAGTCTCGGCAAATGTAATTACCATGCCAAACAATGCGGTAACCCACATCCAGAAAATTGCCCCAGGGCCTCCAGCAACCAATGCAGTTGCTACACCGACCAAGCTCCCTGTTCCAACCTGGCCACCGATCGCTGCACATAAAGTTGAAAAACCTGATACTTCTCCATCCTTTTTCTTTAAACTTTTCTTCATAACCCCTAAAGCATGCTTGAAATATCTTAGCTGAGGTACTCCCAAACGTATAGAATAATATAAGCCGATTGCAAGTAATATATATGCAATCACCCAACCCCATAGTATGTCATTGATTTGGTGAAATAATTCCATATAAAAATTCCCTCCTTCTTCTAAATTAAATATCCAAACTGCAACAGTAAATCTGACCTACCTTTATTGCATTAAGTTTTTTTCTACATGTGCTCGTAAGAAACTAAAGGTAAAAGAAAACCCTTACAATATTGTTTAAGGAAAATAGTTAACAGAAAACTACGACACTATTCATTTTTTATAACTTATTTAGATGGGTCCAGAAAAATAATTTCAAGACCCTACCTACACCATGCATTACTAAAGATACCTAGCTTCCAAAATATTAGAGGATTCCTTTGGCAGTCTGACCTTAATTAACTCTGCAAAATACTCCGCTCCAATTTTTAGTATCTTATCATTAAAGTCATAGCGTGAGTTATGAAGTGGAATATTGCCTATCCCATCAGAATCATCACCATTTCCTATAAATACAAAACAACCAGGAACCTTTTGTAAAAATGCACCGAAGTCTTCAGAAGCCATCCACGGTTGACAATTTCCATCCACATTATTTTCACCAAACACATTTTGGGCTGCTCTAACCGCAATATCAACACACTCTACCCAATTAACTGTTGGTGCGAATTCATGAGTATATTCAAATTGACATTCCGCTCCATTTATTTTGCAAATCCCCTCACTAATCGTTCTCATACGTTCTTCTAGCAGTCTTTGTACCTCTGGAGTATAACTTCTAGTATCTCCTTTAATCACTACATTTGTTGGGATCGCATTGCGTATCCCATCTGTTATAAATTCAGTACACGAGATGACAGCAGGAACATTGGGGTTCATATTACGGGATATAATGGTTTGCAATGCAATAACAATTTCAGACGCAATCACTATTGGATCTTTACCCATATGAGGACTTGAAGCATGTGAGCCTTGTCCCTTAATACGGATTACAAAGTTATCTTCACTTGCCAGAATTCCTCCTGCACGGGTTGAAATTGTACCCGCAGGCATACCTGGCATATTATGCATTCCATAAATCTCATCTACTGGAAAACGTTCAAAAAGTCCATCATCCATCATAGCAAAAGCGCCTTTACCAGTTTCTTCTGCAGGTTGAAAAATAAATCTAACTGTTCCATTAAAGTTTTTGCGCTCAGTTAATAACTTGGCTGCACCCAATACTGTGGCCATATGCCCATCATGACCACACGCATGCATTTTACCCGGATTCTGGGAGGTATATGGATGTTGCCCCTCTTCTGTTAGATTAATAGCATCTATATCTGAGCGAATACCTATAATTTCTTTACCATCGCCCACTGTAAGATTAGCAACAATTCCAGTACCACCAATATTTCTGTGAACCTCTAATCCCATATCTGTTAGTACTTTAGCAAGAAATTCAGAAGTATGTTTTTCTTCGAAGGCGCTTTCAGGATGTGAATGAAGATAGTGCCTCCACTCAGTAAGATTTTTTTCAAAATTTTCGTTGCTCATATTAAGATCACTCCCTCATAAATACATTTGAATAATTTTTTATGGAAAGGGATGCAACATGCTAATGCGAGACATGTCAGAAAGCAGCCCTCTCCTTAAAAAAATTATTATATAGATGGATATGCCCCATCCCATACTACTTTTCTGTAATGATCCGGATCGGTGTCACCTTCTGTACTGATAATAAGAATTTTCGAATCCTGATTCAGGTTCAATGCTTCCTTCATATCATTGAGCATGATTTTATCAGACAATAGACTAACTAATCCCATGCCAACTGCGCCAGATTCACCTGAAATAATATGAGGGTCACTGCCCAATGGGTTTGCAAGAATTCGCATACCTCGTGCAGCCACATAATCTGGACAAGAAACAAAGGCCTCAGCATAATCTTTTAAAACCCCCCAAGAAGTGGTACTTGGTTCCCCACATGCTAAACCTGCCATAATCGTATTCAAAGCTCCCGTTACTGAATGAGGTTGTCCATCACCTATATTCATAGATTTGAATAAACAGGCAGCATTATCCGGTTCGACAATAACTGTAATAGGACGTTCATCTCCAAATTTCCCTACTAGATATCCGAGCATACTACCAGCAAAAGAGCCAACTCCGGCTTGTAAAAACACATGCGTTGGTCGTTCAACACCAACTTCCGTAATCTGCTCCACTGCTTCATCCAAGATTGTTCCATACCCCTGCATAATCCAGGTTGGAATTTTTTCATATCCGTCCCAGGCCGTATCCTGTACCAAGACCCAGCCATTTTCTTCAGCCTTCTGGCTTGCCAGCCTAACGGTATCATCATAGTTAAGATCTGTTATAGAAGCTTCTGCTCCTTCTTTTCTTATATTATTTAATCTTATTTCTGAAGACCCTTTTGGCATATATACAACTGATTTTTGTCCCAGTTCGTTTGCAGACCAGGCAATTCCCCTTCCATGATTTCCATCAGTAGCGGTTACAAAAGTGATATCTCCAAGTTTATCTTTTACTTCTTTACTTCTTAGTTTTTCAAAAGACAGCTCTGAAATATCGACGTTTAATTTTTCTGCTAGGTATTTACCAACCGCATAGGAACCACCTAATACTTTAAAAGCATTAAGTCCAAATCGATAAGATTCATCTTTCACCCATATATTGCTAACTCCTAATTGTTTAGACAACTGATCTAAGCTGTGAAGGGGAGTTACTTTATACTCTGGAAAGCTTTTATGAAAATTTCTTACCTTTTCAGCTACTTCACTATTTATAAATTTGACAGATGCTTTCTCGGTATCTGTTTTTCTAGCATTTTCATTTACCATATATTTAATTTGTGCTAAGGCTTTCATTTTTACTATCTCTCCTAAATAAAGCGTCTAATTTAAAATTGCCACGACCTCAATTTCTACACCCGCATCTTTTGGTAACCTAGATACCTCGACACAACATCTAGCAGGATAATTTCCTGTAAAAAACTCTCCATATACTTCATTAACCTCAGAAAAATTTGATAAATCTTTTAAAAATATTGTTACTTTGATAACATCTTCTAAAGAAGCTCCAGCTGCCTCTAATATTTCTTTTACATTATTCAACGATTGTTTTGTTTGTTCTTTTATATCCTCTGGAAATTCACCAGTTTGAGGGTTTACAGGAAGTTGTCCTGAAACAAATATAGATTTGTCTATTTTAATTGCTTGAGAATATGGTCCAATAGCTCCTGGTGCATTTTTTGTTGAAATTACTTCTTTAACCATTAATAAGTCCCTCCTTGGGTTTCCTTCATGTATCTAATCTAAATGATATTTTGCCTTCCATCGTTGGAAACACTTACACCTTATAAGCAAAATTTCGTGCCATCCTAATTTAATTGGAATGATACCTTATATTCTTAAGCCATGCTTTTTTTATTTATCTCAACAGATTATTTTACTGATTGTACCTGCAAGATTTCCAACTACGTCAAGTAATACATTGGTTCCAGCTGCCAAGTCGGTATCTTTTGTATATTCCTTAGGATTATGACTAATACCGTCAATACTTGGAACGAAAATCATAGCTGCAGGGCAAATACGAGCCATCATTTGAGCATCATGTCCCGCACCAGACGTCATTCGTCTTGATTGGAGTCCGCGCCCACTAGCAGCTTGTTCTACCAGTTTTACGATTGTTTGGTCAAAAGTGACAGGGTTGAAATGTACTAGTTGTTCAGATGTAATCAAAACTTCTTCTGATGCTGCCAGTTCTTTGAGGTAGTTTGCAAGTGCTTGTTCTTCCTCCTGCAATTTCTGCTCGTTTGGATTACGCAAATCAACAGTGAAGGTTGCCAAAGATGGAATAACATTAACAGCATTTGGCTTAAATTCGATCGTTCCAACTGTTGCGACAGTTTGCCCATCGGAAGCATTTGCACGATCGCGTAAATAGGTTATCACTCGTGCCGCCGCAAGTCCTGCATCACGCCGCATATCAGTTGGTGTAGTACCAGCGTGATTTGCAACACCTTCAATGGTAATGCGCTGCCAAGAAATGCCTTGAAGATTCTCAACAGCACCAATCGGAATACCCCCTTTATCAAGAATTGGACCTTGTTCGACATGAAGCTCAATGTAAGCGTACGGCTTTAAAAAGCCAGGCTCCTTCGTACCTGAATATCCGATTCGTTCAAGCTCCTCTCCCAATAATATGCCATCTGTACCCGCCGATTTAAGCGCATCATCAACTGTGAGTCCGCCTGCATACACAAGGGATCCCATCATGTCGGGCTGATAGCGCACACCTTCCTCATTGGTAAATGCTGCAACTGCAATTGGACGAATTGGAATAAAACCTTGCTCCTGCAAAGTATTTATTACTTCAAGCCCAGAAAGTACTCCATAACATCCGTCGTACATACCCGCGTTAATGACTGTGTCGATGTGCGAACCTAACATAATTGGTGCTTCATTTCTATTTCCGGTACCGTACCAAATACCAAAGATATTACCGATTCTGTCGATTTCAATTTCTAATCCAGCTTCCTTCATCCAAGTGACTAATTGATCCCGTCCAGCTTTATCTGCATCTGAAGCAGCTAATCTCGTTCGTTTGTTGTCATTGTCCAGACCAATTCGGCCAAGTTCTTTTAAGCGGTTAAGAAGGCGTTCAGAGTTGATTGATAGTTTTAAATTAGAAAATATCATTTTCATCTCCTCCTTTCAAAATGGAAAGTAGATTGGAAACAACTAGGTTAACAAATTTGTTAGTGCATAAATTAAATCAGCTGAGATTTTTGGTGAATACATTATTTGAATGTAATTATGATGTTATATTAATTGAAAATTTGTACAATTAATACTATTATTGAATAGAAAAATATAAAAATATTGAGGTGTTAGCTATGCAAATGAAAAACTTTAAGATTGATGAAAATTTAAAAGAGCTAACTAAACATCATACAGTCGTTATGCCGATTGCATGTTATCAAACCACCATTAATCAAAATATACACGGCTACATTCCACTTCATTGGCATGACGAAATTCAATTTGTGTTAATAGTAAAAGGGGAAGCAATTTTTCAAGTTAATGAAGATTGGATAGTGGTTCGAGAGGGTGATGGACTGTTTATTAATAGCGGACGCCTTCACATGGCACAGGATAAAGATCAGTCGAGTTGTGTCTATATTTGCTTAAATCTTTCTCCTTATTTTGTTTTATCACAAGAACTCTACACTACATATGTAAAACCTTATATTCAAGCGACTAATTTACCTTACTTATTTATAGATGCAAATGAGAACTGGGGGAAAAATATTTTAGATGCAATTTTAGAAATCTATCAATGTATTGAGAAAAAGTCCCAATACTATGAAATTGATATAACCATTCAACTAACATTAATTTGGAAACACTTAATCGATAATGGTTTTAAGCTGGAATATGTTCAGACAGAAATAGTAAAGAGTCAAAGAATAAAACAAATGTTAAGTTGGATACATGAGAATTATGCAGAAAAAATTCTGTTAGAGGATATTGCGAGGGCTGGTCAGCTGAGTCGTTCTGAATGCTGTCGATATTTCAAGCGGTTTTTAAAATGTACACCATTAAATTATGTAATGGATTATCGTATTCAAAAGAGTTTATCTATACTGCAGCAAGGTGATGGCAATATTACCGAAGTTGCTTATCAAGTTGGTTTTAATAGTACAAGCTATTTTATTAAAGAATTTAAAAATTCCATGAACATGACTCCCTTAGCATACAAAAAAAATAAAATGTATAATGACGAAGCTAGTTTTGTCCACTCTCAGTAAGTTGTATCTTTCTAAATGCGTAAATTTACATTTATTATGCCGTTTTTGGACGTACCCCGTATAGACTTATGTGAATAAAAAAAAGGTAGCCATTTAAAGGTCGAGAACGAGCAAAAAAGCAGGGGAAATATATGGGGAGACCTGGGCAAGATGAAAAATAAAACAGTAGATATAAAAAAGAAAAAGCAAAGTGATAACCTATGCAAAAGTAGACACTTAGCTTCTTCAAAACATTGGTGTAGACCTATGTATCTTAAAATTTCAATCCCCTCCGACTTTTTTGTATATTGTCTAATAATTAATAAAATTCGACTATAGTTCCATAGGCGCTATAGTACGAAGCTTCGGATAGGAATTATAAAGTAACGTATCGTGCAAAAGTTATGAAGGTAGTAAGTTAAATCAACTGTTGTCGGGCAAGGTAATACCGTTAACGGAACTGTTTGGTTTCCGATAACTGGATATTATTCTTTAACATTAGATTGCTATGGGAGTAATAAAGATAACCTTTCCGTCCGGAATATCCAATGATAAAAGCTCCGGGAACTTAGCCTAACCTCATTGTTATGGCGAGTAAATAGCTTAATCTTATTATCATTCTTTGATAGTATGAGCCGAATGCCATCGAGCTTGAGTTCTGTAAGATATGCTACATCATCAAACGGCTGGTCTACCTTTTGTAATAACATCGGGGAAATTAACACATAAACCACCTGATGATAATTGTAAGGCACTGCCATGATTCAATCATTGGTAATTTATTGTCATTTATGGAATTTACCGTTATACACATTGTAGAAATAAAAATAGACCATCGCTATGATGATCACTCTTATTGAACTCCCTCAGTTTAATACGATTTTCTCACGAATACTCGCTTATTCGCAGGATTTCATAACCCTTAATATGGATTTAACGATTAAATGAAATGAGTTCAGATCATTATGGCTCCGTGAAGGCATAGTGAAATAAAGGAGTATTACAAAACTCCACATTTTACCATATGATGTACATTCTCCACGCCGCCCCTGGAGGCTTTCCCTCCCATGTCTCAACGGGTCAATTGCCCTATCATTCCTTCGTCATACCTATCCAAGGGGTGGAGGCCAGTAATGCTAACCTGATGGGTCAGTGCCCTTTTGTTCAATAAATCTGGTACTCCGTACATATTTGAATTCCTACGAATAAG